>NC_010334.1:5180000-5226917 GCF_000019185.1 Shewanella halifaxensis HAW-EB4
CCCATACGCGTCATAGTCGTATCACATGCATCAATACAAGCACCGCAGTTAATGCACTCATACTGTAAACCATTACGAATATCGATTCCTGTCGGGCATACCTGAACACATAAGTCACAATCGATACAGTCACCTAAACCCATCGCTTTAGGGTCAGCTTTTCTTGATCTTGGCCCACGCGCTTCACCACGCTGAGCATCATAACCCACTATATAAGTGTTCTTATCAAACATCGCAGACTGGAATCGGGCATAAGGACACATATGCAGACACATGATTTCACGCATCCAACCTGCATTACCATAAGTCGCAAGGGTGAAGAAGATAACCCAGAAATAAACCCCGCCATTGGCATTTAGAGTAAATACTTCTTTATAGACTTCACTTGTCGGCACAAAGTAAGACACAAATGTCATTGCGGTAAGCAAAGAGATTAGCAACCAAGATGTGTGTTTAGCCGTCTTTCGCCATAGTTTGTTGAAACTCCATGGCATCTGGTCGAGCTTGATACGCTTATTGCGTGAGCCTTCTAACTTTTCTTCAAACCAGATAAAGATAAAAGTCCAAACCGTCTGCGGACAGGTATAGCCACACCATACCCTGCCTAAGTATGTGGTGATAAAAAACAAACCAAATGCCGCAATCATCAATAGCGCGGCTAACAAGGTAAAATCTTGTGGCCATATAGTTAAGCCAAAGACATGGAATTTTTGCTCTGCAAGATTAAACCAAACAGCTTGACGGTCACCCCAAGGGATCCACGGCAAGAGTAAAAAGAACAGCATAGCTATCCAGCCCAAACGACGACGTAGAGTTGTCCATAACCCTTCTACGGCTCTAACATAGATACGGTTACGCGGATTAAAGCGGTCAGCTTTACTTGCATCGGGTTGGTGGATCTTGATTCTTTCAGTTTTTGAGAACTCTTTTTTATTTTGATCTGCGCTCATTTTGCAGCCTTACAGCTTTAATATTACTAAAAAAGTAGCTTATTATAACGCCTATACTACAAGTTATTCACCTGCATAGGACTAAAAGATGAAAGGCTGGATCATATTGGCAATAATTGGTGGCATTATTTACTACCTTTATACGCAAACTGACACCTTAGATGAGCCAATAGCAGAGGTTCAGGATATATATCAACAAGCCGAAGATAAGCTCGACAGTATGACGGGGACTCAGATCCAGCGTATCGACGATAAAGTTGATTTACTAAAAACTGATATCGCCGATCGTCTTTCGGCAACCGAACAGCAAGCATTACACCTTATTACTCAATCACAAGCTCAACTAGATCAGTTTAAAGACGACTTCTGTGGCAGTGGTGCGAATAAACACTCAGCATTTAGTAAAGACAATCAAACTTACATCTGCGACAAGCTTAACTAATGAGCTTAATTAACTACATAGATAATGCAGCAGATCTCAGTTACTAGATTAGCGTACAAACAAGATTGACCTGAGATCTGATTCAGCCTAGCCTTTAGCTATTATCGTATTTCAATGAAATAAGAAGGCTATAGGCTCATGACACAACAAGTATCTGACATTTTTGATCCCGAATTATGGGATGTGGTTCCAGGGTTTAATTTCGAAGATGTTACCTATCACAGAGCCAAAGAGCAGGGCACTGTACGTATAGCGATTAATCGTCCAGATTGCTTAAACTCATTCCGTCCTAAAACAGTTGATGAACTCTATACCGCCCTCAATCACGCGCGTCAGTGGTCTGATGTAGGCTGTGTATTACTAACAGGAAACGGTCCTTCGGCTAAAGGCCAATGGTCTTTTAGTGCCGGTGGCGATCAGCGTATTCGCGGCAAAGATGGTTACAAATATGAAGGCGCCGAAGAGGGTACGCCTGATGTTGCACGTATGGGGCGTTTACATATCCTCGAAGTGCAGCGCTTAATTCGCTTTATGCCAAAGGTCGTTATCGCTGTCGTTCCAGGTTGGGCTGTTGGTGGTGGTCATAGTCTACATGTCGTATGTGATCTAACCCTTGCTTCAAAAGAACATGCCGTCTTTAAACAAACTGATCCCGATGTAGGCAGTTTCGATTCAGGCTACGGCAGCGCTTACTTGGCGAAGATGATAGGCCAGAAGCGTGCTCGTGAAATATTCTTCCTTGGGTTTAACTACTCGGCAGAAGAAGCCTTCGATATGGGTATGGTTAACCGTGCTATTCCTCATCAAGAGTTAGAGACAGAAGCATTAAAATGGGCCAAAGAGATCAACTCTAAGTCTCCAACGGCAATGCGTATGTTGAAGTACGGCTTTAACTTGCCTGACGATGGCTTGGTGGGACAGCAGCTATTTGCCGGTGAAGCGACACGCTTAGCTTACGGCACCGAAGAAGCTAGAGAGGGCCGTGATGCTTTCCTAGAGAAGCGCGATCAGGACTTCTCATCATTCCCTTGGCATTACTAATTTACAACTATTCACTGTAAATTATATCGTTATAAACCCATCAATAGGTTAAGTAAGCTGATGGGTTTATAACCAAAATATATTCCCAATCTACAAATCCTATCAAACTAATCTATGTAAACCTCTTTCAATTGCAAATGATAACCATTATCATTTACCTAAATTAATTAGAGGCACTTATTATGATTAAAACCATGACTTTCGCGATTCTTCACTTTAGTGTCGCTTTTACTATTACCTATCTTTTAACTGGAAGCGTAGTCATTGGTGGCGCAGTAGCCTTAATCGAACCTGCCGTGAATACCGTTGTTTTCTACTTCCATGAAAAAGTGTGGAAAGGTATCGAGTCTAAAAACGCACTGGAAGCTGTGTCCACCTAATCTTTGTCGCTATTGTTTAAACCCAATTTATTCGCTAGCGGCGCTATAGCTCCCCCCTGAATAAACACTGAAAACAATACGATAAAGAACACCATATGCACGATATCTAAAGATCCCGGCACACCCGCCGCCGCAGGGATCAATGCGAATACAATAGGTGTCGCGCCCTTAAGACCAATAGAGGAGATAAACAACCGTTTCTTCCAACTCGCCTTGGTAAAAGGCAAGTAACAAAGCTGCACAGCTAATGGCCTAGCCACCAACATCAATAGTAGAGCCGGTAATAATGAGCTTACAAACACTGTGGCTAATGACTGTGGGAATATTTGTAAGCCCAGCACGATAAACATCAATGCCTGCGCTAACCAAGATAAGCTATTAAAGAAGTGCTGATTAACAAGCTGACCTCGCTTAATGCCGTTACCTATCACCACCCCCGCTATATATGAAGCCAATAAAATATTACCGCCTAACACTTCTGCGCCATAGGTCGCAATCACAAAGCTTGCCAATACAAATACAGGAATGAGACCAAATTCAGATAGATGAATACGATTTAGTAACCAGACGGCTATTTTAGCAATCCCCCACCCCACTATCATAGCGACGCCGATTTGCGTTACTAGCTCCATAACTATCTCAGAGGCAACAACAGCCTTACTGCTTGAAAGTGCCATATCCGTTAAGAATATAACCAGTAGCATGGCAACGGGATCGTTAGTTGCCGATTCAAACTCCAATACGGTATCGGTTTGCTCTTTTAGCTTAAGCTTTTTAGATTCAAGGATTGAAAACACGGCTGCGGCATCAGTCGATGAAACAATAGCAGCAAACAGTAGGCAGGTAATAAAGTTAAAATCCAACAGCCAATATAAAATCACGCCAAAAATCAGCGTCGTAAATAGCACTCCAAAAGAAGCAAGTATTCCGCCCTCTTTATAAGCCACTTTTATCTTGTCTGTTGAGGTATTGATGCCACCAACAAACACAATAATGTTTAGCGCTAAGCCGCCTATCCACGCAGTCTTATCTAAATCATCATAGACAAAGTTAAACTCGCCATTACCCAACATAAGCCCGACACCCATAAAGATCAGCAGTGACGGTATACCTAAGGTTCGCGAGGGATGATGCAGCAATATTCCGACTAAGATCAAAACAGACATACCAATCATGATCATTTCAGTCGTCATAGAGAGCCACCTTTTGCGTGAATTGTGTGATGAATATAAGTTAGCGAGTATCGATATAGGATATTTTACGATGAAGAGTGACTGATATTAGGATCATAAATTCTCCACATTGAAGTCGAAAATGTCCCAGTCATAAACCCTATAATGGTCCCTATAATAGTCCCTGTCATAAAAGTTTAATAATTAATTTACCCCTTACTCGAACAAGCGAAACATAACATAAAACGGCCCCCACTTTGTTAAAACAAACTTAATAATAAGTTAAACAGAGCCCATCAGTAATAAGTAGAGAGCCTTCGCCCCTCTCTTTAAAGCGTTAAAACGCCTGAATAGTGGCCTTGAAATGACTAATTAAGAAATCGTGGCTTAATTATTGTTTATTTAACAAATGAACAGAGAGCCATCTCCAATAGAGCCTTGCAACATTGCTATCGATTCATATGCCATACGCTCGACTCTATAAAACTGTCACCTAACTGTCATATTTCTCTGTCTTAATGCGCTTGTCCTCAGTGAGGCAGCAACTTGGTTTTGTAAATAACTCGTATCTAAGCGACCAAACAATAGAGTGGAAATCGTAATGAAAAAAGTATTTGGCTTGTTAACCGCAGTAGGTCTAATGACTACACCACTTGCCCAGGCAAGCACAGTAACAATATCAGGTTCAACATCTGTAGCCCATGTAATGGAAGTGCTTGCAGAAAATTATCAAAACACCACTAACACTAACGTTGAAGTACAAAGTACTGGCTCATCGGCTGGCATTCGTGCAGCAAAAGATGGTACCAGCATGATTGGTATGTCTTCACGCAACGTAAAAGAAAGCGAGCTCAACAGCAGTACTAAAGAGATCGTCATCGCTCGTGACGGTATTGCGGCTGCGGTGAACAAAGCTAACCCGGTAAAGAATCTCACCCAAGAGCAGATATCAAAAATCTACCGTGGTGAGATTAAAAACTGGAGCGAAGTCGGCGGAGAATCTCGTCCTATCGTGGTGGTAACCCGTGAAAACGGCTCGGGAACTCGCGGTGCATTTGAAGAGATCATGAAGCTACAACGCACGATTAACGGCCACAAGGTCACCGCAATTTCACCAACGGCTCAAGTGGGTAACGGTAATGGCATGATTAAAACCATTGTTGCCAATAACCCTTATGCCATCGGTTACATCTCCCTAGGCAGTGTTGATAGCAGTCTACGTGCAATTGATGTCAACGGTGTAACAGCAACAGATGAAAGCATTGCGGCAGGCGACTACCAAATTGCCCGTCCGTTTATCTTGTTAATTGATAAAAATGCCCCAGATAATGCCAATGACTTTATTAATTACATCCTATCTGAAGATGGCCAAAACATAGTGGCTAAAGAAGGCTATATCCGCGTTCAGTAATTCAATAACAAGATACAGAGGAATAGGTGTTCCTCTGTATCGAGCGGATCATTTTTAGATAGATGTCGAGGATAAGTGATGACTACGGCTAGTAAAACCCTAGTAAAAGAGCTGCAACTTGCTCCAGCAAAATCATACGACTGGAAAGAGATGAGTTTCCACATACTCTTCCTATGTAGCGCTATGGTAGGGGTATTGTCAGTTGCAACCATAGGATGGTTTGTTTTTAGCGAAGGCTTACCCGCTTTTAAAGAAGCCGGCGTTTCGCAAATGATATTAGGCAAGGAGTGGCTACCACCAGCCCTTTTCGGCCTGCTTCCTATGATGGTTGCATCACTTATTTCAACGGCTGGAGCCGTAATAATCGGGGTGCCTATCGCGCTGCTTACAGCGGTTTTTCTAGCCGAATTAGCTCCCAACTGGTTAGCCAACATTATTCGACCCGCAGTAGAGCTATTGGCAGGTATCCCCTCTGTTGTGTATGGCTTCTTTGGCTTGGTCATTATCGTGCCAGCCATCGAGACCATTTTTAATATTCCTGCCGGTAACACCATTCTTGCAGGCGTTATCGTTCTGGCCATGATGATCTTGCCGACGGTCATTACTATTTCAGAAACATCGCTACGCGCCCTACCACCAACCTATAAAGAGGGCGCACTGGCACTCGGTGCATCGCATATCTACAGCATCTTTAAAGTGCTTATACCAGCAGCAAGAAGCGGCATTTATACCGGTATAGCCTTAGGTGTGGCCCGTGCCATCGGCGAAACCATGGCCATTATTATGGTGATGGGTAATGCCCCTGCAATGCCCGGTTCTATTCTAGAGCCAGCAAGAACCCTAACCGCCAATATCGCGATGGAGATGTCATACGCTACAGGTATTCATGCCAGTGCGCTTTATTCAACAGGCATAGTATTGCTGGCCTTTATCGTATTACTTAACGGTTCACTGCTTTACCTCAACCGAAAGCGAGCTCACTAATGTTGAAACGACCACTTATCTCACGTGACAACCAAGATAGATTAATGCTAGCAACCATCTGGTCTGCCGCAGCAACAACAGTGCTATTCTTGCTTTGGGTGGTATGGCACATATTAAGTAATGGGCTAGCCCACGTTAGCTGGGAGTTTATTACAGGAGCCTATACTCGCATTGGTGAGGCATCTGGGATTTGGGCGATGATCATCTCTACCATCTACATGGTTGGCTTATCACTCGCCTTCGCAGCTCCCATCGGCATTATGACTGCCATCTATTTAACCGAATATGCTGCGCCTGACAGCCGTATAGTAAAAGTGATCCGCTTCTGCACAGAGTCGTTAGCCGGTATTCCCTCCATCGTTTACGGCCTCTTTGGTATGACGTTCTTTGTCACCACGCTTGGGCTGGGCTTCTCGATTCTTTCGGGAGCACTAACCTTAGCGATGCTGATTTTACCTGTGATCATCCGCACCACGGAGGAAGCCCTATTATCTGTGCCTATGAGTTACCGCGAAGGTGGCTATGCATTGGGTAGTTCTAAGATCTACACCATCTGCCGCTTAGTGTTACCAAGCGCACTCCCTGGGATTGTGACTTCTATTATCTTGAGTACGGGTAGAGTTATTGGTGAATCAGCACCAGTATTTTTAACCGCAGGCATGGTGACTCAAATACCTGAGTCAGTACTTGAGTCTGGCCGCACCTTGACAGTGCACCTTTATAAACTGACCCAAGAGCTATTTACTCAAAATGAATGGGATCAGGCCTATGCCACGGCGACCGTTCTGATTGTGTTGGTACTTATTTTAAATCTGGCGACCAAAGTGATTGCCTCTCGTTTAAATAAATCATCTTAGTAAGGTTATCTCCATGAATAAGCTAGAAGTGAACAACTTAAACCTGTTTTACGGCGACAACCATGCGCTAAAAGATATCACATTAGCAATCCCAGCTCGCCAAGTTACCGCCCTGATCGGCCCATCGGGTTGTGGTAAGTCAACGTTACTACGCACACTAAACCGCATGAACGATTTGGTGGCAGGAGTAAAGATTGATGGTGATGTCATGTTTGAAGGCAGTAATATCTACCGAGATGTTGATGTTAAACAACTAAGAATGCGAGTTGGTATGGTGTTTCAAAAGCCAAATCCCTTTCCGATGAGTATCTACGAAAATGTTGCTTTTGGTTTAAAAGCACAAGGCATTAAAGATAAGCAAGTGCTAGACAGTGCCGTTGAAGAATCACTACGCAGCGCAGCCTTATGGGATGAAGTCAAAGATAGATTAAATACGCCGGCATTTGGACTCTCCGGCGGCCAGCAACAACGCCTGTGTATCGCCCGAACTATCGCCATGAAGCCTGAAGTGATCTTAATGGATGAGCCCACCAGCGCACTCGACCCTATTGCGACTCACAAGATTGAAGGGCTAATGGATGAGTTACGTAAACAATTTACTATTGTGATAGTGACTCACTCTATGAACCAAGCAAAGCGGATCTCCGACAAAACTGCGTTTTTTTGGATGGGCGAGTTAGTAGAGCATGGTGAAACGACCCAGATATTTAACCATCCATTAGATCAACGTACTCAAGGTTACGTAAGCGGCGAATTTGGTTAATCTATATTCGGCATGGTGCTCACAACTAAAGTGAGCGCCTTATATCCCCTGCTAAATAGCTCTACTCTCCCATCACTAGCTAGACCTTTTATTAATAATTCAACAAATACGGCAAGAAGCCTAATACATAAGGAGGATTTTACTAACCTCAGCTGCAGTAACAGGCTAAATTTACGCCACAAACTTGTTTAAGCCGCATTATTAAGATAGCTTCGGTAGATAGGTTTATTGAACACAGAGGCGCTCAGACATGGACATGGAAAGAACTAGAGAAGCTCAAGAACACCTGCAAAAAGAATTTGAAATCTACAACAATGCATCCACCAAAAAACTTCCCCCGCTTGATATCGATTGCCCAGAAAATCTCGAGACAATGTTAGAATTTGTCACTCGAAGAGAATCCTTGAAACAAGCTAAAAAGTTAAACTCTCCCCCAGCAACTAAACTCAAATCAGCCTTAGCGGATACCCTGCTATTACTAGATAATTTCGACATCAAAATATCTAAAGAGAAAGGTGCTATAGAGAAATAGTTGGGTAGTCCTCCCATTTTTAACAACTGTTAAAAGTAGAACTTAGGCCGCCAAAAATAAACACAAATACAAACAGACACCAACAGCGCATTAACCTTCCTTTTTTAAGGAATGACAGTTTTAATTTAAGAACTTGCTAATTGAAAATCTGTTCCTATAATGCCTAAAACCGGAGCGCCCCAAAACGCTCCGGTTTTTTTGTGCCTGAAATAAGCTCAGGAATTAATTTAATATCCGATAAAACTTACTTTTATCGGCGGTTTTGCTGCGCGCAAAATCCATGTGAGGAATAAACTATGCGTATTGAACAAGATCTAAAGTTAGGTTTTAAAGATGTTCTTATCCGACCTAAGCGTTCAACGTTGAAGAGCCGTTCTCAAGTAGACTTAAACCGTCAATTTACTTTCAAGCATAGTGGTAAAACCTGGTCAGGTGTCCCCATTATTGCCGCTAACATGGATTCTGTAGCCAGCTTTAAGATGGCCATTAGCCTAGCCAAGCACAATGTGATGACAGCTGTTCATAAGCATTACAGTGTTGAACAATGGGGTGAGTTTGTATCCAGCCAAACTGCAGATGTACTAAAGCACGTTATGGTTTCAAGCGGTACTTCTGATGCTGACTTTATCAAGTTAAGTGAAATTCTAGCGATGTCAGAGGAGCTCAACTTTATCTGTATCGATATCGCTAACGGCTACTCAGAACACCTGGTTGATTACGTTCGTAAAGTGAGACAGGCTCATCCACAAGCCGTGATCAGTGCGGGCAATGTGGTTACTGGCGACATGGTTGAAGAGCTAATTATTGCTGGCGCAGATATCGTAAAAGTCGGTATTGGCCCAGGCTCGGTATGTACCACGCGCGTTAAAACTGGTGTTGGCTATCCACAGCTTTCAGCTATCATCGAGTGTGCAGACGCAGCCCATGGCCTAGGTGGCCAAATCATTGGTGACGGCGGTTGTAGCTGCGCTGGTGATGTGGCTAAAGCCTTCGGTGGCGGCGCTGACTTTGTCATGCTTGGCGGTATGCTAGCGGGTCACGAACAGAGTGGCGGAGAAGTCATTGAGCAAGATGGTAAGATGATGGTGAAGTTCTATGGCATGTCTTCACAGTCTGCTATGGATAAGCACTCAGGCGGTGTCGCTAAGTACCGTGCAGCAGAAGGCAAAACGGTATTACTACCATTTAGAGGCAGCGTAGATAATACGATTAATGACATCATGGGCGGTGTACGTTCAACTTGTACCTATGTTGGTGCGGCATCTCTAAAAGAGCTCACTAAGCGCACTACGTTTATTCGTGTTCAAGAACAAGAAAACAACGTTTACGGTAAAGAGTAAGCCATAAGGCAACTCACTTTAGGCATATTATTATGTCCAACTAATTTATAGGGGCTTTTTATAAAGCCTCTATAAATTTAACAAAAACCTTCCTAACAAAACTAATTAGATAAAGCTTACCCATCAATCACATTATTCGATTTGTTCTACCATTTTCCCTTCCATAACTTAAACATATTTATGATCTCTATCAATTTTTATGCAACCGAATTTGTTAAATTAAGGTTACATGGACGTTTGAGTTAGACTAGAGTGGGAGGGCTTGTGAATTGGGAAAAGTTTTCCAAATGGCAGTATCAATTGATAGAGGCCATGACTCGCAGAGAGATTAAGGGAGAAGATTTTAGTTACCTTTCAGACTGTCTACAGGTCGATGCCATTACCATCACAATTATTGATACCAGCTTAAAGCGGCAACAGACCTGGTCGCCTGAAATCTCCGACAACGATATTCGGTTTTATCAGCAACATTGGCGACACGATATCTTTCTCAACGCCTATCTACGCAAAGGTCTTATCAATAGCTCACAAATAATGGAGAGTTTGGTCGCACCCGCTCGAGTTCAAGATGATAACTGGTGTGAAAGCCTTCTACCTTATATGCATTACCGCTCAACCATAGGCCTGCTTTTAGGGATAAATCAGCACCTATACCTGTTTTTTACCGCTCATCACCTCAATAAAGAGTTTAACCGTGGCACACGACGGTTACATGAGAAACTAGGACACTCGATGCAGCCATGGGTCAACGCCTTTCACGCCAAACAGTTAGCCGACACGGAGCAGGATAAAGCGCTGTGCCGCTGTCAGAAAGACTTCCCCATCACGACCGAACAGCAACCAGTAAAGCTCACCCCCGCCGAATATCAGGTGTTAAGCCTATTAATGGGTGGCCACTCAGGCTCCGATATCGCCGATATACGTCGTGTCAGCAAGGAAACCGTTAAGAGTCAGATAAAAAGCGTATTACACAAAACCGGATCTAAACACCAAAACCAGCTTTTGTGGCGCTACAACCACGACCAACTACTAGTAACAATTGGCTTTAACAGTTAATAACCTAACAAAAATATAAAAAAAACCTGCAGATTTTGCAGGCTTTTCCCTTTTCTTTAAAACTTATGGCGTCACTTGCTTAATGGCAATGGCATAGGCAGAAAACTCACTTTCCCCCTCAGCCCATTGTGAAACCACGACCATGATGTCTTTGTCTTGGTTCATCGCCCACTTATCCTCTTCACTAATAAACAAACCATCAACTAAACTCATCTGCATAGATTGCTCGGTCAACACCTCATCTTCAGAAGTTGCCACATGACTCCAAACGGCAAGACCATCGGCATCAAACTCAAGCTCTACGATCCAGTAACCAAATCCATCGGAGTTCATACTGCCATCATCAGGCATCTGTAAATTATACAGGCGCCAACTTCCCTCTAAGTCAGCAAGTACAGGAGAGGGGTTTGCCCTGAGCAATACCGACATATTCTGCCGTGTATCTTTGTGGCTATGACGTAGGATTAGATCTTTACCACGAGACAGGTAAGTCACGGCAACTTCATCATCGTCCTCTATGGTGATCTTGCCCATCTCATCCATAGCAAACTGAACTATCTCGACCTCTCTGCTCGCTTGCTGATCTCCTAAAGTAAGCTCTGTAATATCAGCCTTACCTTGGTCGTCAATTACAAGCTTATCGATCCAGACACCAAATTCGTTTTGATTAAAGTTGGCACTCACAGGGGTTTCAATCCCAGTTCCCCACCATTGGCCTTCGAGATCACTCAACTGCTGCCCACCAGCTAGCTTTATAGACAATCCAAGCTCTTGCTCACCATCTTCAGCAAAGTAGTTCGCAATCTTATCTTTATTGCTGCTTAAGCCCATATCAAGGTTTTCAATCTCTGCGAAACTCAACATACCGCTTTCACTTAAGTTAACTTTAAACGTATCGGTATCTAACTCACCATAACTCTTAACCTTAGCCTCCATGGTGACATTACCCTCGGCATCGATGATCCACTCCTCGACCACATAACTAAAGGCATCGGCTGAGTATGTTCCGGCAACAGGTGTGGTAAAGAATACCGTATGCCATTGGCCTGTTAAGTCCGTCAGTTGATAGCCTCGACTCTGACCAAAATGAGCTAGCGCCTCATCGGCAGCGACGAGATCTTCAGCAGCCAAACCAGATGCAACCAGCGCTTCTTGCGCCTGCTCATCAAAGTTATCCGCAGTTGGATCCACTTCATGACCCGCTAAGGTTTCATGAATATCTTCAGCTAATTGAATTCCCGTATCCGGATCATTATCGGTATCGAGTGACTGCAGTAAACGCAAGGTATTGATCACCCCGGTATGATCAGCCGTATCCGTTTGATATAGGTCCATCGGAGTCACCTCATCCTGACCTGTGACGCTCGGAAAACGTGTCGCACCTATGTAGAACTCTACCGATTCCCCCTCGTTATAACTAAACAGTCCTTGAGCATCGGTCACTCCGCTGTGATCTGTGGTCTCATAACCAATGCCCGCCACAGGACTATCAGAAAAGATACCTGTTAATACCCTTGGTTGAGGTTCGGGAGTCGGTGTAGGGGAGTTATCGCTACCACAGCCAGCAAGCGCTAACATGCTGCTCACAGCCAAGGCCGATACGCTAAGCCTTAATAAATTGTTCATTATTTATCTCCTTGATATTGGCCTATGGTTAGCATGCGATAACCCAATGACTGCGGCATCCCCCCTAAGGGGGATAGGTTAGGATAAATAACGAGTTTACTTCTGAAGAGTGGCCATACTTATCGGTTAAAAGCAGACAGCATTTAACTACCGTACATTCGTAAAGTACGTAAAGAACACCTCTATACCTCTGCTATATAATCCGAAAAAACTAACGCGGTAAGAAAAGTGAAATATTGGCACTGAAGTTAAAAATAGAGGTGCTTGAACAAGCTGATACTCCATATATCACAGATAAGTGATCGACCTGAGATAGTATCTTTTTAGCTGCAAACCGATAAAAAAAACAACCAAGTTAAAATTAAAATGACTACAGAACCTGCTATTCATTCTTTTTGATAATGAAATTTAATTTATGAATAACACGTGCAAAAACATGACCTAGATCACACTACATTAATGTGATTGGACTATTGTAATTAGCACAAAATGTAATGGATTAAGAGTGACTAACTATGAGCATTAAAATTACCGCACGTGGATTTGAACTTCCTGACTACTTAGAGCAAACCATTAAAGAAGCATTTGTAAAATTCGATAAGTTTAAAATATCCTTCTATAGCAAAGATGTATTCATGAAGCTTGAACCCGGCCATCTGTTTATTGTAGAAATTGCGACTAAGTCTGATCTTGGGAAAATAGATTCAAAGGGGGAAGCGAATGAACTTATGGATGCATTTAATGAAGCGTTTGATCGTTTAGACCGTCAGCTTATTAAACATAAAGAAAAACCATATGCTCATCGTTCTGAGAAATGTGAAAAAGAAAAAGAGCGCCTGATTAATGAAGAAGAAAAAGAAGAAGAGACATTAAGAAAGCTATAATCTTGTATTTTTAATTTTTTCAATGTCATTACTTAAACTCGATTCCTTTTTAAATCAACAACTAAAACGTGTTTCTTAGGGCTGAAAACAAAGAAACCTCCACGAGGGAGGTTTCTTTACAACAAATCAATAAGGCTTAAGTCAGTTTAGTGCATTATTCAACAGTAACTGATTTAGCCAAGTTACGCGGCTGATCCACATCGGTCCCCTTAATCAAGGCAACGTGGTAAGAAAGCAACTGCAATGGAATGGTGTAAATTAGCGGTGCCATAAACTCATCACAATGCGGAACCGGGATCACCTTCATGGTGTCATCCGACTCAAACTCAGCATCCTTATCGGCAAACACATACATCAAGCCACCACGAGCACGCACCTCTTCGACGTTAGACTTTAGCTTCTCTAACAGCTCATTGTTTGGCGCGACAACAATAACAGGCATATCGGCATCAATCAGTGCCAATGGACCATGCTTAAGTTCACCAGAAGCATAAGCCTCTGCGTGGATATAAGAGATCTCTTTAAGCTTTAACGCCCCTTCCATCGCAATTGGGTATTGGTCGCCACGGCCTAAAAACAACGCATTGTGCTTGTCGGCAAAGTCTTCTGCAAGTTCAGCAATAGCATCATCAAGTCCTAGCGCTTGCTCTACCTTAGCAGGCATAGACTGTAGGCTCTGAGTAATCGCCGCTTGCATCTCGTCAGACATACCGTTGTAACGACCAATTGCTGTTGTCAGCATCAATAGACCAGCTAACTGCACAGTAAAGGCTTTAGTTGATGCAACACCAATCTCGGCGCCCGCTTTCATCATGTATGCCATATCTGATTCGCGAACCAGTGATGAACCGGGAGCGTTACAGATTGTTAGCGTTGCCTTGTAGCCCATCTCTTTCGCTAAACGCATTGCCGCCAAGGTATCGGCAGTCTCGCCAGACTGTGAAATTGTCACTAATAAGCTATTTGGGAATAGATGCGATTTACGGTAACGGAACTCAGATGCGATTTCGACGTTACAAGAAACACCAGCCCAATCTTCTAACCAGTAACGCGCAGCCATACCGGCATGATAACTGGTACCACAAGCGATGATCTGTACGTGCTTAATCTCTTTTAAGAATTCTGCGGCATTTTCACCAAAGGCGGTATCCAACACTTTGCCACCAGCGATACGACCTTCAAGCGTACGAGCGATTGCCGCTGGCTGCTCGTAGATCTCTTTAAGCATATAGTGACGGTATTCACCTTTATCACCAGCATCATGAGTCACTTCCGACTCTTTTACTTCACGATCGACTGCATTGCCATCGACGTCAAAAATGCTCACAGCCCGACGAGTCACTTCAGCAACATCACCCTCTTCTAAAAAAGAGAAAGAGCGAGTCACCGGAAGCAGTGCTAGCTGATCGGAGGCAACAAAGTTTTCACCTAAACCATAACCGATAACCAGTGGGCTGCCAGAGCGAGCCACAATCATGCGCTCGCTGTCTGTACGGTCGATAACCACTGTGCCATAGGCGCCTTCTAGCTGCTTAACCGTTGCTTGAACTGCCGCAAGTAGCGTGTCGTGAGTCTTCAGCTCATGATGCACTAAATGACAGATCACTTCGGTATCAGTGTCGGATGTGAAGGTATAACCTAAGCCTTTTAGCATCTCACGTAGCTTATTGTGGTTTTCGATAATCCCGTTGTGAACAACGGCGATATCGCCTTCAGACAGATGCGGGTGCGCATTACGCTCGCTTGGCTCACCATGGGTTGCCCAACGTGTGTGCGCGATACCCGTGCCACCAGCAAGAGGTGCAACATCGAGTGCAGCCGATAACTCTTGCACCTTACCCACGCGACGAGTTCTATTTAACTCACCGTTATTGAGTACTGCAACACCGGCTGAGTCATAACCACGGTATTCTAGACGTCTTAGGCCTTCAACCAAGATTTCAGCTACATCTCTTTGCGCTACAGCGCCTACGATTCCACACATATTTAGTTACCTAGCCTCTCTATAGGAGAGTTAAATTAAAAGTTAAAAATTGAATTTGAAAGTAGATAATTAACTCAAGCTGCATGCTTGTAGTCGTTACCCAGCATAAGGTGCAAGAATGACGCGCACCCCATGATTAGAAATTGTCTCTAGCGCTTCACTCGGTAACTTATCGTCAGTTACCAACACACTGATCTTGCTCCAAGGCAGCTCAAGGTTTGGAATGCGTCGACCCAGCTTTTCTGACTCGAGCATCACTACCACTTCTCGCGATACCTCGGCCATCACCTTACTAAGGCCAGTAAGCTCATTAAAGGTTGTGGTACCACGCTCAAGATCGATACCGTCGGCACCAATAAACAGCTGATCGAAGTTGTATGAACGTAATACCTGTTCGGCTATCTGCCCTTGAAAAGATTCTGAGTGCGGATCCCATGTACCACCCGTCATCAATAACGTCGGCTCGTTTTCAAGCTCGTGAATTGAGTTAGCAAGTGCGAGTGAATTGGTCATCACCAATAAACCACGCTTATTATTAAGCTCGCCGATCAAACCTGATGTGGTACTGCCACTGTCGATAATGATACGGTTATGATCTTTAATCAGCTGAGCTGCGGCTTTAGCAATCGATAATTTGTTAGGTGCGATCTTGGCTGAAAACTGCTGCGTCACCTCATCGGGTACAGCGACTGCACCGCCATAACGGCGCAATAATAAGCCGGTTTTCTCTAAGGTGGCTAAGTCTTTACGAATAGTGACTTCAGAGGTTTCGAAACGTAAAGATAGCTCTTCAACACTCACCTCGCCTTGCTGATTTAGCAGGCTAATAATGCTGTGACGTCGCTGTTGAGTGTTTCGTTTGTTCATAAAACCTTTCATTAAGTTTCGATTCGAAAGAAGTATTATAGTGAAACGAAACTTAATTGCCAGTTTTTGATGCGACTTATACTGATAGCCATTAACCTCTAAGTGAGTAAATCACAGATACAAAAAAGCCCCAACCCTAAGGTTGAGGCTTTTAATACTCATTAGACTTGAAGCCTATATTTAGAACTTAGCTTCCAGTGCTAGACTAAAGTGACGGCCTTCACCCACAGTCACATCAGTGTTGGTACCACCGGCCAGATAATCGGTATCAAATAGATTCTTCACGTTTACACGAACACTCACATCGCTACCCATTACGTCCATAGTGTATGCGGCGCCCATATCGAAACGTACATAACCATCTTTACTGATCGTGTTGCTCGTATTGGCAAAACGCTCACCCACATAGAGAGCGCCGAAGTTGAATGCTAAATCATCGGTCATCTCATAACGTGTCCAAACGTTTGCCGACCACTCTGGCGCATCGACAGGTGTCTTACCGTTTAGGCTATCGGTTTCTGGACGAAGATACTCTGCATCTAGGTACATCATAGAGCCCGTCATAAACCAGCTATCGCTGACCTGACCTTGAGCGCCCATCTCGAAACCTTTATGGCGCTGCTCACCAGACTGAGTAGTAATGGTTTGGCTACTACCTTCAATCTCTTCGGTTACCGTCACATTTGATACCGTGATATCAAATACCGCACCGGTTAATAGTAGACTGCCATCAAACAGCTCCCACTTGGTGCCAATTTCATATTGCTCGCCGTACTCAGGATCTAGGTTCTTACCATCGTTAACGTCATCAATGTTGTTCACTATTCCTTGAGGAGTAAAACTCTTCGAGTAGTTAACGTAGATGCTACCGTTATCAGCAGGCGAGTAGATCACACCAAACTTAGGCGAGACCGCATAGCTGTTACTACCAGCTCCCTCTTTTTTCTGCTCGTCGTAACGCACACCAGCAAGCACTTGCCACTCATCGGTAATCGTCACTAGGTCTTGAACGTAGAAGCCGTAGTGCTTGTATTCACTCTCGTACTTAGTTACATCACGATTGTAATCAAGATCTGGCTTAGGTACTGGCTGTCCAGGCATCACAACTTGTTTCTTTTCACCAGACTCTTTTAACTGACCATAGTAATAATCGAGCATGTTAGCGCCGATAAGTAGTTGATGCTCTAAATCACCCGTGTAGAAGTTACCGGTGAAATCAACAAAACCCGTCTTGTGTTGCCAATCATCATAACGGTCAAACGGGCTTATGTAATAACCATCTGTAAATGGATCTTCAGAACCACTAATTAGTGATGGAGAAGAGTCTAAACGCTGACGGTTAAACTGCTGGTCGTTATAGCCCGCTTTAACTTTCCAATCATCTGTTAGGTGATAAGTTAGCTCGGCACCTAGGTTAGAGATAGTGTTATCGGTAAATGCCCATGGCTGATCCCAGATGATGTCACGGCCACCAATCAAGTCACCACTGCTATCTAGCCAGCCACCACGATCTATACCAGTCTTGTCTTGAGTATGGTCATACTTAAGCGATAGCAGTAGATCATCGGTAATATCAAACTCTAGGTTTAGGTAACCTAACCAACGGTCGCGCTCCTGATGGCTGCCATCTTGATACTCTCTCCAGTAGGTAGTGTCTTGCTTAACTAACACGGTGCGGTAACGAATTGTTTCGGCTTCGTTGAGGCTGCCACCGGCATCGAGTTGGAAACGTGTCGAGCCATTCTCATCGGTATCGAAGCCAATATCTAACATAGTTTCATAGGTAGGCTTCTTGGTAACCATGTTGATCAAGCCACCAGGACCAGACTGACCATAAAGCATGCTCGAAGGGCCTTTTAATACCTCAACCTGCTGCAGCGTTTCGATTGGCTGTACATAGTGAGACCACTGCTGCTGACCATTAATTAAGAAACCTGAGCCTGAAGAGAGTTCGAAACCACGAATGTTGAATACTTGGCGGTTCCACTTCTCAGAGCCACCTGTCACGCTTGAGTCATTAACGAGAACTTCCGAAAGGTTAGTCGCTAGCTGCTCATCGGTAACGAAGTCAGGGATTACAGTGACAGATTGAGGCGTGTCCAAGATGTCGATATCACCACGCATCGCGCCTGAAGATGAACCAACATTATAATCATTAAAGCTACGACCGGTAACGCTGATGCGCTCGATATTTGGCTCGGCTACAATAGTGGATTCAGCACTTGTATCCTCGGCAAATGCAGAAGATGAAGCCAATGCAGCAACGATTGCTAGGCCTAAACGTGAAAACTTAAATGACGTCCCAACAGACATATCCAACCTCAAAATGACACATGAATGTATTAATTGAGTCGCAATATAAATGAGAACTATTTTTATTTAAGTTTCTTTACACTTCTTTACGGTGACGGGTGACGCACTTCAAAATTACCATTGAAAATAAACATTTAGCAACACAAGTGTATCAACAAGTATCATCGGTATTGGCGTTATTCCAATAAACTGAACGCCTAAATAATCGATTAAATAAAAAGCAAAAAAGCGACACTAGAGTCGCTTTTTTGAAATAACTAATCTTTACTTTTTCTGCTTAACGGGTCGCGCCCAGCCAGTCAAATGACGCTGTTTAACGCGGGTGATAACCAACTCACCAGCCGCAACATCTTTAGTTATGGTAGAACCCGCCCCCAAAGTAGCACCTTCACCAATAGTCACAGGTGCAACCAACTGGGTATCACTGCCGACAAATACATTGTCTTCAATAATCGTTTGGAACTTATTGGCACCATCATAGTTACAGGTAATAGTACCTGCACCGATATTTACCCCAGCACCGATAGTCGCATCGCCAATATAGGCCAAATGTCCCGCTTTAGAGCCTTTACCTAATACCGCTTTTTTCATTTCAACGAAGTTGCCAATATGGGCGTCTTGTTTAAGCTCTGCGCCAGGACGCAAGCGTGCAAAAGGACCTGCGCTGGCATCAACACCAACCTTTGCACTCTCGATAATCGAGTAAGGTTTTATCACTGCGTTGTCGCTAATCTCGCAATCGATAAGGATGGCACCCGCGCCAATAGTGACATTATTACCGATAGTCACCTTACCCTCGATAACCACGTTAATGTCGATCATCACATCCATGCCCACGGTGACGTCACCGCGAATGTCGATACGAGCAGGATCGCGCAGATTGGCCCCTTCAAGCATCAGCTTTTCAGCTGCTCGCGCTTGGTAAGCACGCTCAAGCTGCGCCAGTTGTACGCGGTTATTTGCACCTTCAACTTCCACAGCGGATTCAGGCTGCGCAGTAGTAATGGCAACACCATCTTTGTGTGCCATGGCAACGATATCAGTAAGGTAGTATTCACCTTGAGCATTGTCTGATGATAATTGACCTAACCAAGCCTTTAGTTGCTTACCCGGCGTCGCCATAATGCCAGTATTGATCTCACTGATAGCTAGTTGCTCGGCATTGGCATCTTTCTGCTCAACAATACCAACGACGTTTCCATCCTCTCGCACTATACGGCCATAGCCTGTCGGATTAGGCAGGTTAACAGTCAAAATAGCTAGACCATTATCTTCTCGAGCAGCAAGTAAAGCTTCAAGTGTAGAAGCTTGGATCAGTGGCACATCACCATAAAGAATCAGCACCGTATCGTCATCACTAATATTATCATTAGCCTGCGCTACCGCATGCCCAGTGCCTAATTGCTCAGCTTGTAGTACCCAATTTAGCTGCTGCTCACCCAGTTTTGCTTGTAGCTTATCGGCGCCATAGCCATAAACCAGCTGGATAGCATCACTGCCCACTTGATGTGCAGTATCAATTACATGCTGAACCATGCTCTTATGAGCGATAGGGTGAAGAACTTTTGGAAGATCTGAGCGCATGCGGGTTCCCTTGCCTGCGGCCAAAATTACTACATTCAATGCCATGGATTATCCTTGAGCTAATGCTTTAACTGATGTTAGAAAAATGAGGTCTTTATTAGACAGCCGATTTTAAGCGATACAGTTATTAAAAGCGACTCGACTTACGGCAGAATCAGTATTAAAAAGTAATGGTTTTATCAGCCACCAGCACCCACTGAGCAAGATCATCCATGGTAGCCATTTCACAACCTTCAATCACTTTAAGCTCTGTTAGGCCGCGAGCATGCATACAGGAACCACAGAACTTAACCTGTGTTTTTTGTGCAATAACAATCTCTAGCATCTGCTGGATGTTATAACCTTCGACTGGCTTTTGATTAGGTAAAACAGCCGTTACCGCATCAGACAGCAAAAATAGGCTCACTCTGACTGGTGAATAGTCTTGCTCATTGAGCTGTATGGCGAGACGAAGCGCATTGAATAGCTTTTCTGAACCATAAGGAGCGTCATTAGCGATGATAAGTACGTGTTGCATGGCAGAACCCTTTATTAAAAATAATGCCAACAATGTAACACTCAAACTCAAGCCAGAAATTTGCCGTCATCACGTTAATGATGACGGCAATGACTCTTATACCGATAAAATTGCGATTATTCGTTACGCAGCGCCTTAATGGGATCAGTCTTAAGGATTCGCCAAATAGGAATAAAGCTCACAATAACAGCGAACACCAGTAACAGCGCTAGGCTGGAGATCAATTCAGGCCAATAGAGGGCAAAACGCCAGTCGACTTGGGTACGACTATAACCAATCACAAAATAGCTGATAGAAAAACCAAATAACGCAGCCGTAGCCATAGGTTTAGCTAGTTCGAATAGTTGAGAGCGCAGTAGCAGCTTTTGGCTCGCTCCCATCGCGAGCCTGACTCCAAGTTCATAACGACGCATCCTCACCATATAGCTGATCATGCCATTGATACCAGCTAGAACCATGATAAGCGACACCAAGGAGATACCGCCAGCAAGCCAGGCAGAGAAACGCTGATTACGACTGATATTGGCAAAATGCTCATC
Organism: Shewanella halifaxensis HAW-EB4; assembly: GCF_000019185.1. Taxonomy (NCBI): domain Bacteria; kingdom Pseudomonadati; phylum Pseudomonadota; class Gammaproteobacteria; order Alteromonadales; family Shewanellaceae; genus Shewanella; species Shewanella halifaxensis. The sequence continues at coordinate 5,201,243 of NC_010334.1, forward strand.
CACCGATTTGAGTAACATAATATCCAGCCTAGGATCTAGCTTAAGCAACTGGGCATACATCAGGGCTTGATTAAAACCTGCATGATCTTCCTTAACCTTAATGACAAGAGTATCGACGCGATATCCGGAATAATTTCCTGGTATAAATAGCTCATCTGCCTCATAGCTAGCACTACCAGGAAAATCGGTATTACTGACTACGCCGACAATCTCCATTGGCACCTTATCGTGCTTCATCACCTTCTGACCAATGGCATCACCATCAAATTTAGCCGCCAACCGCTGATTAATAATGACAGGCTTATATTCTAGTTGCAGATCTTCACGACTAAAGAAACGCCCCTGGATCTGCATACCAAATAACGGCAGCTGATTATCATCCATTACCGTGACTCGACCATTGGCAATATTATCGCCCATTTCATTATAGATAGGCCCTATATTAAAAGTATCGGGAACGCGGGTATCACTGGCGCGACTCACACTTACTACGCCTGACTGCGCCCTTAAATGCTCACTCACCGCGCGCTGCAAATTAACTCTGGCCTCCTTGTCCGATATGGCGCCGTAATTGACCACCATGGACCAAAGATCCTTACTAATTATATGGTTTTGTCTTAATGCCTCGTTCAAACTTGCCATCAATACCTGACTCGATGCGACCAAGGTGAGTACAGCAAACAATAATTGCAAGCCGATAAGTCCATGGCTAACGCCTTTGGATAACTGCTTGCCCGTGCCCTTGCCGCTGGCCTGCAAACAGCTTTGCAGTTGAGATTCATCGATGGCCTTAAGCTCTATCCAGCTAAAGACAAAAGCGATGACCAGAGTCACCAACACGGCGAAGAGCAACATATTGGCATTTAAACTGAGCGCATCAAGGCGTGGCAATAGCTCTTCACCCAGATAACCTATCATGTTGAAAGCAAAGCTAGTGAGCAGCAGTGCGAATAGTGAAGCCAAGCCTATCAATAAACCGTTGTGACGAAAAATATCCTTAAATAGCTGTTTACGAGTCGCACCAAAGGCGTAACTGATAGCAACGGTTTGTACTCGTCCCACTGCCCTGGCTAACTGTAAATTACCCAAGTTAATCAAAGCCATTAGAGTCAGCAAACTCACACCACCGACCAACATAACAATCAATTTGCCACTGTCACCGCGCATCGCGGCAGTAAAGTCTTGTAACCGGCCGGAAAGCTCATACTCTTTAACTAACTCTGGCGTATTTAACTTGGCCGCCGCCAGCATCTGCTCGCCAAGGCGCTCACTGGCAAGCTCTGGAGTGACTCCAGTTTGTAATCGACCCAGCGCCTTTATTGCGCTGCCATAGCCACCAAAGCTTTTGGGGTCTAACTGCTCATCCATATCCAGAGGCAGCCAGATAGCCTGAGCAACATCACTGCGCTGGGGTAGAACCAAGTTATCGGGAGTCACGCCGATGATGGTGAAGCGACGCTGATTAAGCTGTACGCTTTTGCCTATGATGCTGGGATCTGCAGCAAAATGTTGCTGCCAAGCCTGATAACTTAAGATTGCCGATGGCTGCTTGTTGCCCATCGTCTCATCGACATTAAAGAAACGCCCTAATACAGGCTTAAGTTGTAACACTTCAAACAAATTATGTGAGGCCAACATTACCGGAACATCGGGCCGTTCAGGAGAATCCAGTAGCTTATATTCACTCCAGCTAAAATAAATAGCGAGATCGGAAAATATGTTCTGTTGCTGCTGCAGAGTCAACAGGTTTTGGGTGTTAGTGCCTACAACGATTTGCTGCTGGTAGTTGAGTGTTCCCTCAACATAATACAACTCATCGGCTTCGCCATAAGGCAAGGGCTGCAGATAGGCCACATCTAAGATACTAAATACGCTAAATACCAGACTTAAGGTAAGTGCCAAACTTAGGGTGACCGTAAGGTAATATTGTTTAGCCCGCCCAAATTGGCGCTGGGCGGCAGTCAACATATGACTCAACGCTATCATGCGACACACTCGATATTGACAGCCGTTTCGATAACGACCTTGCCATCGAGTAAGTTAATCTGTCTATCTGCCATCTGAGCATAGCGGGGATCATGAGTAACCAGACAAATGGTGGTTCCCTGACGGTTAAGCTCGCTTAGCAGCGCCATCACGGCGTCACCATTGTTCGAGTCTAGGTTTCCCGTAGGCTCATCGACCAACATGATGCCTGAATCTGCCGCCAGGGCCCTAGCAATCGACACCCTTTGCTGTTGACCACCAGAGAGTTGATTAGGAAATAGCGCTGCCTTATCGGACAGCCCCACTTTGTCTAAGCACTCCAACGCTCTTCGCTGGCGTTGCTTAAGATTATCACCACGATACTTAAGCGGCAGGGCAACATTATCCAGCACCGACTCTTCATCGATTAAGTTAAACGCTTGGAATACAAAACCAATCCGACGACTGCGCACTGCAGCGCGCTCATTGGCATTCATATCTGAGACCAGTAGACCATCGATATAATATTCACCGCTATCAGGGGTATCGAGCAGCCCTAAGATATTAAGCAGCGTCGATTTGCCGCAACCCGATGGCCCAGATATAGCGACATACTCGCCCTCACAAACAGAAAAACAGACACCATTGAGCACTGGCGTTTTCACCTGTCCGGCGGCAAAGGACTTATAGATCTGCTTTATGTTGAGTACTTCCTTTTTCATCTTACATTCCTTGTTTATTGGCTCAGCTGCAGCTGGGTAATATCTGTGTCTATATCCAATGCAGATATGATAATTTTATCGTTAGCTTGTAGGCCGGAGATGATCTCTATGCTGTTACCTACCGCCTTGCCAAATTGCACCTGCACCTTGATAGCACGTTCAGCACTTTCTAACTTAAATACCGCTAAGGATCTGTCTTCGATAGCGCCTGCGGGCTTATCGACATAATTGACCTGGGCGCGACTCTTACCGAAGATCACCGCATCAACCATCTGCATGGGTCGAATATCACTCGATATCTCATCGAGCAGTTGAATATCGACTCTTACTGCACCTTGACTGACCACGGGATCGACTCGAATAACCTGCCCACTGACAATACCGCTGCGGGTATCGATATCAGCCTTAGCACCATGACGGACCAGCTGAATAAGCATCTGCGGCACCTTAATCTCGGCGATCAGAGGCGACAAGCTCCCCACCAGAGCCAGCTCATCCCCCACATTAACGCTCTGCCCCAACTTTATCGGTAAGCGTTGCAGCACTCCCTCAATACCTGCACGCACAACAAGTTGCTCTCGTCGATTTTGCGCCGTAGCGAGCTCTGACTCTGCCTGCTTGATTATTTCTGTTTGAATAAGCAGATGCTCGGCATGAACCTCACGTAACTTACCCAGTTTATCCTGGCCAAGCTTTAAGCGTTCATTGAGTTGTTTTGCCCTCAAGCGACTGAGCCGCATATCCATTGCAGAGATGATCCCCTCTGCCGCCAGTGGCGACTCGGCTTCCACCTGTAAGTTAGCGATTTCGGCATCGGCCTTAAACTCAGCCAAGCTAGAGGCTTGATCCAGCAGTTCACGCTGCTGCTCAAGCATCAGCTTTCGCTTGGTCGTACGACTGTTATGTACATTGGTTTCCGCTTGCTGTAGCGCACTATCGAGCTGGGGATTCTTTAAGATGAGTAAGATGCTATTGGCGCTAACTTCGGCCCCAGGATGGAGCTTTATTTCATCGACCACAGCCAAACTGCTGGCGGTAATGAGTCGCTGGTTTTGTGACATCAGCGTGCCATAACCTCTGATCCGCTGAGTAAACTCGCCACTTTGCACTTTAGCTGTCATCACGCTTGTTGCATCGATATAGTGACGACTACCGGAAAAGCCGATACTCCAGCCACTGATAAGCAGTGCCCCTGACAACATCAGAATTGCGCCGTAGATAATACGGCCTTTAGTCCTTTTCATTTACCGCTCCATGAATTTCTTAGGTATAAACGCAACACAAGCCTAAGCAGATAGCCAAACTTGTAATGAAGCGGTTAAAACTTGTCCACACATTAGCATTTTCATTTTTTCATTGATACTTAAACAGACTAAATAACATTCAAAAATATCATTGATATTCATTTACTTATGAGTTAACTCGAGACATCTATAGTTATATATATGGCTAGAAATACCACTATTAGCAGCTTGTTCCTGCTCTAGCTTATCTATTAGTCGATTCTAGGCTTGAGTGTTAACAGGTTCTAGGTTCTAGGTTCTGGGTTCTGGGTTCTGGGTTCTGGGTTCTGGGTTCTGGGTTCAAGCTAACAACCTCTAATCTTTTAACCTAAGAAGTTTCTTTATAGTCTTTATATTTTTGTCTTTTCCGTCAGTAAGCTTGCGAACGTTCTGTTATCCGTCAGCGAAGCGTTCGCCTCTGCTTTTCCTAGCACCTAGGACCTTTCTTAGCTTTTCCTAGGGCCTGCTTTTAACCTTCTTTTAGACACAAAAAAAGCGCCCTAGGGCGCTTTTTTTCATCAAACAATCCCTTAGCGGGAAATGTTCTTCTTGATGGTCTCGACAACGCGAAGCTGAGCGATAGCCTGAGCTAACTCAATCGCTGCTGCTGCATAGTTGAAGTCTGCACCAGCATTAGCCATATGGGCTTCTGCACGACGCTTAGCTTCTACAGCTGCCTGCTCATCAATCTCTTCGGCACGCAATACGACGTCAGCCAATACTGAAATTGAAGAAGGTTGAACTTCCAGGATACCACCTGAAAGATAAAACACTTCTTCACTTCCATCTTGCTTGACGATGCGCGCCATGCCAGGCTTGATACTTGTCAGCAGAGCGGCGTGACCAGGCATAATACCTAGCTCACCTTCAGTACCTGATACTTGTAGCTGAGCTACTCGACCAGAAAAGATATTGCTCTCTGCACTTACCATATCAAGCTGTACTGTCATGGCTGCCATCCGTTCTCCTTAAACTAAGTCAAAGACCTAGTTATTTTTTGTTAGCTTTCTCAACAGCTTCGTCGATTGAACCAACCATGTAGAACGCTTGCTCTGGAAGGTGATCAAACTCACCCTCTAGAATGCCCTTGAAGCCACGGATTGTGTCTTTAAGAGAAACGTACTTACCTGGAGAACCGGTGAATACTTCTGCTACGAAGAAAGGCTGTGAAAGATATTTTTCAATCTTACGAGCACGCGCTACAGTTGTCTTATCTTCATCAGATAATTCATCCATACCAAGAATCGCAATAATATCTTTCAGCTCTTTATAGCGCTGAAGTACAGTCTGCACACCACTCGCAACATCATAATGCTCTTGACCAACAACCAAAGGATCTAGCTGACGCGAAGTCGAATCCAATGGGTCAACCGCTGGGTAAATACCCATAGAGGCGATGTTACGTGACAGTACAACAGTCGCATCTAAGTGAGCGAAGGTTGTTGCTGGTGACGGATCCGTCAAGTCATCCGCAGGTACGTATACGGCTTGAACAGAGGTAATAGACCCTGTCTTAGTCGATGTAATACGCTCCTGAAGTACACCCATCTCTTCAGCCAATGTTGGCTGGTAACCTACTGCTGATGGCATACGGCCTAGCAGTGCAGATACTTCAGTACCTGCCAAGGTGTAACGATAGATGTTATCAACGAAGAAAAGAACATCTTTACCTTCGTCACGGAACTTCTCAGCCATAGTTAGACCGGTAAGTGCCACACGTAGACGGTTTCCTGGAGGCTCGTTCATCTGACCATAAACCATGGCCACTTTGTCGAGAACACCAGAATCTTTCATCTCGTAGTAGAAATCGTTACCCTCTCGAGTACGCTCACCTACACCAGCAAATACAGATAAACCTGAGTGTGCTTTAGCGATGTTGTTAATAAGTTCCATCATGTTGACGGTCTTACCAACACCAGCTCCACCAAACAGACCAACTTTACCACCTTTAGCAAATGGACAAACAAGGTCGATAACCTTGATACCCGTTTCTAAAAGTTCAGTTGAGCTTGATTGATCTTCATATGAAGGCGCTTCACGGTGAATAACATAACGTTCTTGCTCACCGATTTCACCACATTCATCAATAGGATCACCTAAAACGTTCATGATTCGGCCAAGAGTCGCTGACCCTACCGGAACAGAAATTGGTGAACCAGAGTTTACGACCTCAAGACCACGACGCAGACCATCTGAAGTACCCATAGCGATGGTACGAACTACACCACCACCAAGTTGCTGCTGAACTTCCAGCACCAAGCCTTCACTTTTGATCTCTAGAGCGTCATATATCTGAGGTACGGCATCATGTGGAAACTCTACGTCCACAACCGCGCCAATGACTTGGACAACAGTACCTGTGCTCATGATTAATCCTCTAAAACTTGTATTCGTTACCTAGCCTAAACGGCTGCAGCGCCAGCAACAATTTCCGACAGTTCCTGCGTAATAGCAGCTTGACGGGCTTTGTTATAGACCAACTGCAAGTCATCGATAAGTTCACCAGCGTTGTCTGTCGCAGCTTTCATAGCAACCATACGGGCTGCTTGCTCAGATGCGATATTCTCAACAACACCTTGATAAACCTGAGATTCAACAAAACGAACCAACAAAGTATCTAACAATAACTTTGGATCTGGCTCGTAGATGTAATCCCACTGATGAGTAAACTCACCTTCTTCTGACTTAGGCAAAGGTAGCAGCTGCTCGATCACCGGCGTTTGAGCCATAGTATTTACAAACTTGTTGAATACTACGTACAAACGATCCAGCTTGCCTTCGTTGTATGCTTCTAGCATCACACGTACTGTTCCGATCAAGTCGACTAGCTTTGGAGCATCGCCTAAACCTGAAGCAGAAGCAGAAACCTGTCCGCCAAAACTGTTGAAGAACTGCGCACTACGTGCACCAATCGTACAGAATTCGACTTCTGCACCAGCTTCACGCTGCTTCTTCACGTCTGCGATAACCTTTTTGAAAAGGTTAACGTTCAGACCACCACAAAGACCACGGTCGGTTGACACAACAATGTAACCAACACGCTTAGCCTCTCTCACCTCTAAATAGGGGTGCTTATACTCGAGAGAACCTTGCGCCACGTGACCGATCACCTTACGCATATTTTCTGCATATGGACGACTTGCAGCCATGCGGTCCTGCGCTCTACGCATTTTGCTGGCGGCAACCATTTCCATAGCAGATGTGATCTTCTGAGTGTTTTTAACACTCGCGATCTTGGTTTTAATCTCTTTAGCGTTGGCCATCTTAACTCTCCAATCTGGACCTGAGGTGTCTTACGACACCTCTTTCGATTACCAGGTTTGGGTTTCGACGAACTTATCGAGGCCGGCCTTCAACTCACCTTCGATATCAGCGTTATAATCGCCAGTATCGTTAATGGTCTTCATTAGGTCAGCATGCTCGCTGTTCATGAAAGAGAGCAGAGATGCTTCGAAATCACCAATCTTATTAAGCTCTACGCTCTTTAGGTAACCTTTTTCAGCTGAGAAAATAGACACAGCCTGATTAGCTACGCTCATAGGGGCGTATTGCTTTTGCTTCATAAGTTCAGTAACACGCTCACCATGCTCAAGCTGAGCACGTGTTGCATCATCTAAGTCAGATGCAAACTGTGAGAACGCTGCAAGCTCTCGATACTGTGCAAGTGCGCTACGAATACCGCCTGACAGTTTCTTGATGATCTTAGTCTGAGCCGCACCACCAACACGAGAAACTGAGATACCAGGGTTAACAGCTGGACGTAGTCCAGAGTTAAATAGATCGGTTTCAAGGAAGATCTGACCATCAGTAATCGAAATTACGTTAGTCGGTACGAATGCAGAAACGTCACCCGCTTGAGTTTCAATAATCGGCAATGCAGTCAAAGAACCAGTTTGGCCTTTCACTTCGCCTTTAGTGAACTTCTCAACATACTCAGCGTTAACACGTGAAGCACGTTCTAACAGACGAGAGTGTAGATAGAATACATCACCTGGGTATGCTTCACGTCCAGGTGGACGCTTAAGAAGCAATGAGATCTGACGGTAAGCAACTGCTTGCTTAGAAAGATCATCATAGACAATCAGTGAATCTTCACCGCGGTCGCGGAAATATTCACCCATTGAACAACCAGAGTATGGAGCCAAATATTGTAGAGCAGCAGCTTCAGAAGCTGTAGCAACAACAACAATGGTGTTCGCCAAAGCGCCATGTTCATCTAGCTTGCGTACCACGTTAGCGATGGTAGAAGCCTTTTGGCCTACTGCTACGTATACACACTTAATGCCAGTATCTTTTTGATTGATGATGGCATCGATCGCAAGAGCGGTTTTACCGATCTGACGGTCACCAATGATCAATTCACGTTGTCCACGACCGATTGGGATCATAGAGTCAACGGCTTTATAACCAGTTTGCACTGGTTGATCTACTGACTTACGTTCAATAACACCTGGTGCGATAACTTCAACAGGAGAGAAACCATCGTGTTCGAGTGGTCCTTTCCCGTCGATTGGCTCGCCCAATGTGTTGACTACGCGGCCTAATAGACCTCGGCCAACTGGGACTTCCAAAATACGACCAGTTGTTTTAACTTTATCACCTTCTGCTAAATTAGCATAAGGCCCCATCACTACGGCACCGACAGAATCACGTTCTAAGTTCAACGCGATTGCGAAACGGTTACCAGGCAGTTCAATCATCTCACCCTGCATCACATCGGCTAGACCGTGGATGCGGATGATGCCATCACTTACTGCAACGATAGTACCTTCGTTGCGAGCTTCACTGACGACGTTGAACTGCTCGATCCGCTGTTTAATCAGATCGCTGATTTCAGTGGAATTCAGTTGCATGCTCAAACTCCCAATTACGACTGCAGCGTATCAGACAGACGCGAAACTTTTCCGCGGACCGAGCCATCAATGACTAAGTCTCCTGCCGTGATAATTACACCAGCAATAAGGCTGGTATCTATGCTGCAATTCAGCTTAACTTTGCGTGCTAGACGTTTCTCTAAAGAAACGCTAAGCGCTTGTAGTTGCTCAGAGGTTAGCTCAGTAGCTGAAACGATTTGCGCTTCAACTTCTTTCGCATACTCACGTTGCAGCTCAACAAATTGTTGAGCAACAGCTGGTAGCACAACTAAACGACCGTTTTCAGCCATTACCTTTAACAGGTTCTGAGCTTGCTCGTTGATCTGCTCGCCACAAACTCCAATAAAGAGTTCTGCAAGCTTACCGCTGGCTACAGAGCCAGACAGTAAAGGCTGCATCGTTTCGTTTTCACTCACTAATGCGGCGAAGTTCAGCATTTCTGCCCAACTCTCTACTGCTTTCTGTTCAAGAGCGAACTCAAAAGCTGCCTTTGCGTAAGGACGAGCGATGGTGGTTATTTCAGCCATAACTCAAGCTCCTTATTTAAAGTTCAGCAACAAGTTTATTAACTATGTCACTGTGTGCGGCTTCATCAATCGAACGTTCAAGAATTTTTTCTGCGCCAGCAATAGCCAGTGCAGCTACTTGCTTACGTAGATCTTCTTTCACGCGATTACGTTCGTTTTCAATTTCAGCGTGTCCCTGAGCAATAATTTTCGCTCGCTCGGTATCGGCTTCAACTTTTGCTTCATCAACGATTTGAGCTTTGCGTTTGTTCGCTTGCTCAATGATTTCGTTTGCTGTTGCTTTAGCGTCTTTTAGCTGCTCTGTTGCTTTAACCTGAGCTAACTCTAAATCTTTTGCAGCACGTCCTGCATCAGCTAGACCATCAGCAATTTTCTTCTGGCGTTCTTCGATAGCGTTCATCAATGGCGGCCATACAAACTTCATGCAAAACCACACAAAGAGTAAAAAAGAAATCGCTTGGCCTAGCAGGGTAGCGTTAATACTCATAACGACAACTCCTTCTAAGGGGGACGATTAGCCTGCTAATTGACCTAAGAACGGGTTAGCGAATACGAAGAATAATGCAACACCAACTGCAATCATTGAGATCGCATCAAGTAGACCAGCTACAATGAACATTTTAGTTTGAAGTGCAGGAGCAAGTTCTGGCTGACGAGCAGAAGCTTCTAGGAATTTACCACCTAGAATAGCAAAGCCAATACCAGTACCTAGCGCTGCTAAGCCGATCATAATTGCAACAGCTATTGCTGTAAAGCTAATTACAGTTTCCATTTTATCTCCGATAAGTAACTAATTTTATTAAATTAATGGTCTTCATGTGCCATGCTTAGATATACAATCGTAAGCATCATGAAGATAAACGCCTGCAGCACAATTACCAAAATATGGAAAATGGCCCAAGGCACTGATAATGCAAACTGCGCCCACCAAGGCATCAGTGCTATCAGAATAAAGATCAACTCACCTGCATACAGGTTACCAAACAGACGAAGCGATAATGAAATCGGCTTCGCAATCAAGGTGACTGTTTCCAAAACAAAGTTAATTGGAATCAGAGCCCAGTGATTGAAAGGCTGCATAGTCAGTTCTTTAGTGAACCCACTAAACCCTTTAACCTTGATACTGTAAAAAACAATTAACACGAACACACTCAAAGCTAAGCCCAAAGTTACGTTCAAGTCAGTTGTAGGTACAATCTTTAGGTAAGGTACGCCTAATAATCGTTTGGCGGCCTCAGGTACAAAGTCAACAGGGATCAAGTCCATTAAGTTCATCAGGAAAACCCAGACGAAAATAGTTAGACCTAATGGTGCAATAACCGCATTTTTCCCATGAAATGAGTCTTTAACGATTTTATCTACACCTTCCACGCACATTTCAACGAAACATTGAAGCTTGCCTGGAACGCCAATTGTTGCCTTTTGTCCTACTTTGTAGAATAACCACAAAAATAGAACCCCTAGACCTACTGAAAATAAAAGTGAGTCAATGTGCCAAGTCCAAAATCCAGCATCTTGACATGCATAGTTAAAAGCAATCCCACCATCAGTGGAACACATTTTCGCATTAGTCAGGTGATGCTGGATATAGTCGGAAGCCGTTATAGTTAACGTATCATCCCCAGTTGTCGCCATGATTAATCTCACTTAATTTTGTTTGAAGTGTAAAGGGACTGTCCAAGGCACAATTAGCACAAGTAAATAGCAGACGAATAACGGCATAAATGACGATTTCATCAAACCAAATGCAAGTGAAAATAATACAATGGTTAACAGCAACTTTACCGCTTCCCCCAGGAAAAATGATCGTACGACCTTTCCTGATGCTTGTGCCCCCGAATGGGAGAAAGCTAGGGTTGCGAACACAAAATTAGGGAGTACAGCGATAGCACCACCTGCCAAAGCAGACAGACCATACTGAACCCCCCACATAGCGAAAAAGAAAAGGGAAACACATCCAGCAACCGCCGCCTGCAGTAAAACTAATCTATAGGCTGACCGCCGGCCACGACGTGCTAAAACCTTGCTCAATTTACCTTCTCCGCATTATAACTTCTTGTTTAGATGACAGGATTACAAATACCCTGCACAAACCCTAGGTACAAAAAGCTTGCGAAAGTATACCGTTTCAGGCTTTCAAAGCAAGTTCAACCGCTAGAAAAAGGGGACTTTTAGTGTGATCTACGCCAAAAGTCTAAAAGAGTAAGATTAACGAATGTCACAAAGTTACATAATATAGTGTTAACTTTGAGCTTTTAGCGGATTTTGCTGATAATTCCCTCTAATTCAGCTAGATTTTGGTAATTAATTACCACTTTGCCTTTGCCCTTCTTGTTATGTGTTAACGTAACCTTAGCACCTAGTCTTTCAATTAATTGGGTCTCTAAACGGACTACATCATGATCTTTAGCTGGTTTTTCGGCGATTTCAGTTTGATTTAAGGTTTTATTGACCAATCGTTCCGTTTCACGAACAGTTAATTCTTTGGCTACAACCAATCGAGCTAAATTAGTTTGCTCATCACCGCTGATAGCGAGCAGTGCCCGACCATGCCCCATATCGATATCACCGTACTCCAGCATACGCTTTACAGGTTCATTTAAACCATTAAGGCGCAATAGGTTTGATACTGTCGCACGAGACTTGCCTACAGCATCGGCAATTTGCTGATGGGTCAATTTAAACTCTTCAATAAGACGATTTAACGCAATGGCTTCTTCCATCGCATTAAGATCTTCACGTTGAATGTTCTCGATAAGTGCAATAGCAACAGCAGCCTCATCTGCCACCTGTTTTACAATACAGGGGATCTTAGGCAGTCCGGCAAGCTGAGATGCACGCCAGCGACGCTCACCGGCAATAATTTCATAGCTTTCAGGAGATATTTTACGGACAACGATAGGCTGAATAATACCTTGAGCGCGAATGGACTCAGCAAGCTCTTCTAACGCCTCAGACGACATATCTTTACGCGGCTGATACTTACCCGGTTGTAATCTATCGATATCTAACGTGATTAGATCATCGTTTCTAATATCTTGTTCAACTTCAGTTGCAACAGTTGGTTCAGCGCGCTGGTTTGCAGCTTGGCTTGTGCTTAGTAATGCATCTAGACCTTTACCCAAGCCTCTTTTTTTCAGTGTCATTTTTTATCCTTAAACTTGCTCAGCCTGGGTGAGCTGCTCTGCACGACGAATAATTTCGCCTGCGAGTGCTAGATAGGCTTTAGCCCCAGCACTCGATTTATCATAATACATCGCTGGAGCACCAAAACTAGGGGCTTCGGCCAACCGAACATTCCTAGGGATCACTGTGCGGTAAACTTTGTCACCAAAGTGCTGTTTCAGTTGATCAGAAACATCATTTGAGAGTCGGTTACGGGGATCATACATAGTGCGCAAGATCCCTTCGATATGAAGGCCCGAGTTAACCATAGCCCCAAGCTTACTAATGGTATCCATTAGTGCCGTCAGCCCTTCCAGCGCGTAATATTCGCACTGCATAGGAACCAATACAGAATCGGCTGCAGACATGGCATTAACTGTTAACATATTTAGTGAAGGCGGGCAGTCGATAAAAATGAAGTCATAGTCATCTTTAATAGGGGCGAGAGCATTACGCAAACGAACTTCACGGGCAAAAAACTCCATGAGCTTAATTTCCGCAGCAGTAACGTCACCATTGCCGGCGATGAGATCATATTTTCCAGTAGTATCTCGGCAAACAACATCCTCAAATGGCTTTTCTTCAACCAATAACTCATAAGCGGTGTTCTCGACAGTATATTTATCGATACCACTGCCCATCGTCGCATTACCTTGAGGATCGAGATCGATCAACAAAACACGACGTTTAGTCGCTGCTAGAGAAGCCGCTAAATTCACACACGTTGTTGTTTTTCCGACGCCACCTTTCTGGTTGGCCACGGCAATCACTTTACCCACAATATCACCCTGTAAGTCACTTTTATTATATTCCCGAGCGTTGTTTCACGCAGGGAATTAGCGCACTAATCTAATGGTTATTAGTAACAAATTGCTTGAAGCGCCGAAAGATTGCAACTCTTCAGTTCGCTTTGTCTGCAACCACTGGCTTCACCTAGTCTATTTTTATCGCGACAGAGATAAAATAAGCTACGGTCATCAAAAAGTAACAACCGCATTAAAAATTAATCAATCTTGCTTAATGACACGTAACAGATGACGCTGTTCATCCAATTTAGGCACTTTAAGCTCAAAGATATCTGTTACCACAAAACCCGCAGGCAGTTGTGCCATCTCATCTTCACTCAATTGCCCCTTGAGCGCATAGAAGCAACCATCAGCTTTGGGGAGGTGGTGGCACCAGTGCAGCATATCTTGAATAGAAGCGAACGCACGGCTTAACACACCATCGAATAGTTCTTCAGGTTGGTAAGCTTCAACACGGCTTTCTATTGAAGAAATATTATTGATACCTAACTCAAACTGCACCTGCTTTTGAAAACGGATCCGCTTACCTAAACTATCGAGCAGTACAAATTCTTTGTCAGGATTTAAGATCGCCAGCGGGATCCCAGGTAAACCAGGGCCGGTGCCTACGTCTATAAAACGCGATCCCTTAAGGTGAGGCGACACCACTAAACTGTCCATAATATGACGGATCAACATCTGCTCAGGATCACGTACAGATGTCAGGTTAAATGCCTTATTCCACTTGTTAAGCATGCCGACAAAGTCTACAAGCTGCTTCTTTTGCTGCTCGGTAGCAGTCAGGCCAACTTCGGCCAAATAATCATTTAATTGGGCAGATAACACAGTTTGTGTCCTCAAAATAAAGCGAATCAAAAATCAATCAGTATTATGAATCGCGGAAAAGATGAAAGGAAGCCTCAAAGCTTCCCTTTATCATGCAAAGCTCGCGAATCTGTAACGAACTAGGCGCTTTTTCTCAATAAACCTCGTTTTTTCAGATGGACCAACAAGATTGAGATTGCAGCAGGAGTCATTCCAGAGATACGTGAAGCTTGGCCAATCGTCTCAGGCTTATGCTCATTCATCTTAGCAATCACCTCATTCGACAAACCTGGTACTTCTTGATAATCCAGATCTAGCGGTAGCAAAGTGGTTTCATGGCGAATCGCTTTATCAATTTCACCTTGCTGGCGTTGAATATAACCAGAATACTTAACTTGGATCTGTACTTGCTCTGCAGCACGTTGATCTTCAAGTCCTGGACCGAAGCCATCGATAGACATTAGCTTTGGATAATCCATTTCTGGACGACGAAGTAGATCTTCGAATGTCGCTTCACGCGTGATCGGCGTATTCAAATTCGGATTAAGCGCCTCAACTAACGGTGAGTTAGGGTGGATCCACTGACCACGTAAACGTTGCAGTTCAGTTTCGATCGATTCCATCTTCTCACTAAACAGTGCCCAACGTTTATCGTCAACTAAGCCAAGTTCGCGGCCTTTCTCGGTTAAACGTAGATCGGCGTTATCTTCACGTAGTAACAAACGGTATTCCGCACGGCTGGTAAACATGCGGTACGGTTCTTTGGTACCTAACGTCGATAAGTCGTCTACCAATACACCTAGATACGCTTGATCACGACGTGGAGCCCAAGCTTCCTTACCTTGAACCTGCAGCGAAGCATTCATGCCCGCTAACAAACCTTGTGCGCCAGCTTCTTCGTAGCCGGTAGTACCGTTAATCTGTCCAGCAAAGAACAAGCCACTAATGGCTTTTGTTTCTAATGAATTTTTAAGATCGCGAGGATCAAAGTAATCATACTCAATCGCATAACCTGGACGCATGATCTCAGCATTTTCCATACCTTTGATTGAGCGAACCAAGTTCAACTGAACGTCAAAAGGCAAACTGGTCGAAATACCGTTTGGATAGATCTCAGTCGTATTTAATCCCTCTGGCTCAATAAAGATCTGATGCGACGTTTTGTCTGCAAAGCGATTGATCTTGTCTTCGATTGAAGGGCAGTAACGCGGACCAATACCTTCGATGATCCCTGAATACATTGGACTTCTGTCTAAACCACCACGAATAATATCGTGAGTACGCTCATTGGTATGAGTGATGTAACAAGAAACTTGTTCAGGGTGGTCGTTAACATCGCCGATAAATGACATCACTGGTAATGGATTATCACCTTTTTGCTCTGTCATTAGAGAGAAATCAATGGTATTGGCATCGATACGTGGAGGTGTCCCCGTTTTTAAACGTCCAACACGGATCGGTAATTCTCTTAGTCGATGAGCCAAGGCTATTGACGGTGGATCACCAGCTCGACCACCGCTGTAGTTTTCGAGTCCGATATGGATCTTTCCACCAAGGAATGTCCCAGCAGTTAAGACAACTGCTGGAGCTTCAAAGGCCAAGCCCATCTGTGTGACAACACCAATCACTTTGTTATTTTCAACAACAAGATCGTCTACCGCTTGTTGGAAAATACGTAGATTCGTTTGGTGCTGTAAAATTTCTTGGATTTTGTGTCGATAAAGTGCTCTGTCTGCTTGTGCGCGAGTTGCACGAACAGCTGGCCCCTTACTTGAATTTAATGTACGAAATTGAATTCCTGCAAAATCGGTAGCAACAGCCATTGCTCCACCTAATGCATCAATTTCTTTGACTAAGTGTCCTTTACCTATGCCGCCGATAGCAGGATTACAGGACATCTGTCCTAAAGTATCTATGTTATGGGTCAGTAAAAGTGTTTTGGAGCCCATTCTAGCAGAAGCTAAAGCGGCTTCTGTACCAGCATGACCACCACCAACAACGATTACATCAAACCGTTCATGAAATTGCATTCGACAGCCTTCGATTCTTAAAAGGATAAATTGTTTTTGAGCGGATCATTTTAGCATTTGCTTTGCTTAAGGTGAACGATCTATTTAGCTTGTTTTGATCAGGGTGGATCGCCTTAATAGATCTTAAGATCTTTATATAGATCTCTTATTATGTTTACTATTAGGATCGCTGTTTTCGGTGGATAACTCTATTAACCGTTTAAAATCAACAGGTAGCACTAAAACGATCTTGTGATCTGATCGCGATCTAACTGCCTTAAGCTTGGGGATAGATCGCCTACTTATCCACAAGGTGGATCATTGAGCAGATCTGATGTGAAGTAATGCAGAAGTTGATCAGATCAAAATAATAGCTTATCCACATATTTATTAAATAAAAAGGTTATATGTGGATAAGTTAGATCTAATCTGTGCATTACAGAAAAGATAAACAACAAAAGCGGGGTGAAATGAGATCTTATAGTTGATCTTGCCAGCTGCTAAGCCATGATAATGCTGGCTCTTCTGGAATAGGATCGTATTGCACATCGATCTGGATCTTATCCACATAGACTTGTGCACCGCATAATTTAAGCTGCTCGACTAATTTTTCTGGGCCCTGACAAAAAGTGTCGTAGCTAGAATCACCGATGGCACATAAGGCAAATTTGATTGCGCTAAGATCGGGGTTTTGGGCTTGGATCTCGTCGAAAAATGGCACTATATTATCGGGGAGATCGCCTGCTCCATGGGTTGAAGAAACGATTAACCAAAGTGAATCTTGGCTAAGATCGCTCAGATTTGGGGTTAAATGAACGATAGTTTCATGGCCTAAATCGCTTAATTGATCGGATATTTCATCCGCAACATATTCTGCGCTGCCTAGTGTGGTGCCGACTAAAATGTCTACTTTTGCCATTATTTGTCCTAATTATTACTGTCTAAATAGAGCTTAATCTGTCTATTCCCTTGCTATATTAAGGTCAAATTATAGATTATTGCTGCTCATTATTTACGTGCATCATAAGGTAAATTTGATTTTGATTCTTCTAGCTTGATGTGATTTACACGCTATATAGCCAGCTTAATGGCTGATTTTTTTGCTCTGCAGGGTCTAAAATTAGTATTGGATTTGCTATTTAAAGCGGAACAGGAATAACTCGCTAGTTTAGTCAGTGTGAAAACTGGACAATATAGATAATTGAATCAATAACTCTAGCGCGTTGTGGTAATTATGTTGCCACTCTAGCGCTTAGATCACGTTTGTGAAATCTGGATAAAGGTATCTTACTCGGCTACCTACAGATGATAGAAATGTAATTATTAGGATCTGAAAAAATGATAAATAAAATAATTCTCGATACTGATCCGGGGATTGATGATGCTATGGCAATCTTGTTTGCTGAAGCTCATCCTGCTATCGAACTTAAAGCTATCACTACTGTTTACGGTAATGCCACTATTGAGAACGGAACTAACAATGCTCTGTTTTTAAAGAAAAAGTATGGTTTTAAAGCTGACGTTGCACAAGGAGCAAGTAAAGCTATCGTTCGCGAACCTGTTGGGCCAACTGTTGTCGTGCATGGTGAAACAGGCTTTGGTGATGTGCATGCACCGACAGAATTAAGTATTACTGCGGATCCTCGTCCTGCTTATCAATACATTATTGATGCCGTAAAAGCTGAGCCTGGTGAGATTACTTTAGTCGCTGTTGGGCCGTTAACTAATTTGGCGTTAGCACTCGATGCGGCGCCTGAGATCGCTGGCTTAGTAAAAGAGGTCGTTGTGATGGGGGGCGCCTTCGGGGTGAACGAGCATAGAGGCAATGTGACGCCTTATGCAGAGGCTAATATTCACGATGATCCTCATGCTGCTGATATCGTGTTTACAGCGCCTTGGCCGGTTGTTGTTATAGGTTTAGATGTGACAGAAGAAAGTTTCTTTAGTAAGGACTATCTTGATCAGTTAAGAGATGACGCCGCTGAAGTTGGCCAGTTTATTTGGGATATCAGTCGTTATTACCTTAAGTTTTACTCTGAAAAAGTCGGCTTAGAAGGCTGCCATGTGCATGATCCATCAGCCATCGCTTATGTTATCGATCCCTCTTTATTTACATTAAGAAAGGGGCCTATTCGCGTCGTTACCGATGGACCTGCTGAAGGGATGACAATCCAAAAGTTTGATGGTCGTATCCATTCTCATGATGACTGGGAATCAAAAACTGTTCAGCAAGTTGGAGTGGCAGTAAAAGATGAGGCGCTACTGAAGCTTTATCGTGAAACTATTATTGAATATGGTCATAGAATCTAAGTCACTCAGGCGTTAGCAACTGATTATTTTCATATCTTGGCTAACGCATTAAGAATAAAAAAGCGGGATAATTCCCGCTTTTTTATTCGCCATTTTTCCGGCATCTGAATAAATTTAATTTTAATATTCAATGTATTGCCATTTATCGGTGCTCGTTAAAGCGTAGCCATGTGTAGCGCTTTATTTATAAGGGCTTTAGCTTTCTTTTTGAGTGTTCTAGAATGCTAAATACCTTATGAACCTTGAATGTAATATGAAATTAGATGAGATAATTAGTACCCTAAGTCGTGGTGATTTAACAGAACTTCCGGTTGAAGCTTTACAATCCGCTAGGCTGCAGTGGTCAGAGTTATTGCCCGTTATTGATGAATTAATGCAGACGTTCATTGCCAAAGAAACATTGACGGAACCTGAGGCTAATTTGTTGTTCTTCGGTATTTGCCTTCTTGTCGACCGTAAGCAATTTAGTTGTTTTGATTCTCTGATCAATTTAACCAACAAAGATGACTGCAATAGTCCTTTAGATACACTACTCGGTGACTTTATTGGTTCTGAACTTTCTACTGCTTATTATATCTTAGCTCAAGGGAAGCCTGAGCAGCTTTGCGTTCTCGTTAACTCCAAGCAAGCCGGTGAAATAGTTAAAATGGCTGCTTTGGGGGCTCTATTCTCACAGTTTCATACTGGTCAAATTGATAAAGAGACACTTAATCAATATATTCCAGCCTTTATTGAAAATCTTGTTACTTATAATCATTCTATAGCGTTGTTTGAGTTGGTTAATCTATTAATTTCTAACCAGTTTAATCAGTATCACACGCAAATGGTAGAGTACGTAGAGCGTAAAGTGATAGATGAAGGTACAGTCGAGAATCAATGTATTGTTGATTGGAACAACAACAGTATTGGTTACTCTGAATGGGAAAGTGGCCTGATATGTGGTGAATACGATGTTATTGACTCTCTGAGTCAGTGGGCGGGGTTCAACGCTGAATCAGAGATGAGTGATGAAGCATTAATGGCGGTTTTTGATGATCTTATGAATACCCCAAATGAACTTGACGAAAGTTATTTTGAGAATGTTGAGCCTCAGCAACCATATATAGCAGGTATTCAAACTGGACGTAACGATCCTTGTCCTTGCGGCAGTGGTAAAAAATATAAAAAGTGTTGTTTAAATTAAGTATTTGCGCGACATAAGAGTGATAATAAAGAGGTGTTAATATGTCTATCATTGACCGTGTAGGTAAAGCGTTAGAGCCTCTTATGCTCGTCATGGGGCTGGTTAGCCCACTTGCCACTTTGCCGCAGCTATACAAACTTTTTTTCTCCCACAGCGAACACGCAGCTGGTCTATCACTGATTACTTGGGTGCTTTATGCCTTTATTGCATTATTGTGGACGACATATGGGCTATACCATAAAAATCCAACAATTTGGGTTGGTAATTGTCTTGGTTTCATAATGTATGTTGCCATGGTGGTTGGGATAATGATTCTAACGGGAGGGACTTTTTAACTTCTCTCCATAGCGAACGAAAATATGACTCAATGGATTCAGCGGACAAAAAAGCGGGTAATTACCCGCTTTTTTAATATTAGTTTTACGATATCAACTGATATTTTGTACCTGAGAGGCTAGTAACCAGATGGCTAAAACAAAGAAGATCATACCCATAAACTTATTCTGATAAGTTCTGAATTTTTCATTCTTGAGTAGTGGTTTACCAACGGTACCGACGAGAGCCACTAGCAGCAAGTTAAAGACTAATCCCATCACGTTAAGTAATAACCCAAGTGCTAGCATTTGCTCGCCTGAACTAGCTGTTAATTGAGTTGAAACGAACTGTGGCAGAAATAAAACAAAAAAGATCAATGCCTTGGGATTTAGTAGGTTACTTACTACCGCTCGGCGATATAACAGTTTCGCGAGATTGTTTTGCTGTTCAATTTCCGGCGCTTCAGCAGCTGAGCTGCGCATGCAGTCCCAACCCATTTTTAGCAGATAGGCGCCACCTAATACCCGTAGTACTTCGAGTGCCATGGGGTTCATGGCTATTACCGCTGACACACCCATAGCTGCTAATAAGGTTAAGATGAGTCCCGATGTTGCATTACCAAAGCTCGCGTAAACTCCGACTTTTTTACCGTAGCTTAGGCTAGAACTCGCTATTAATAGCATGTCTGGACCTGGGATAAGTAGGAGGGCGACGACTGTCGTTAAATATAGTGGTAGTAGAGCCAAATCGATCATCATAAATACGCTGTATAAAGGTAAAAAATCATAACAAGGCGCGGATTTTACAGTGATCGAATTGGAATGAAAGTGATACAGCTAGTAAAAGCATTCACTCGATTGGCAGCCTTTGTTTACGCTGTTGTCTATATGACTACTTTTAGCGTTATTTTAGCGTTCTCTTTAATCTGTCATGGGGGGGGGTATGAAAACTAGACGTTGTTTATCTAAACTCAGAGCTGATCATCGGTGTGCATTCTTGAAGATAAAAGGTTTCACGTGGAACTAACGTACCAGTATGAGTAAAGGGAAAATGATTAAGAATAGGCAAGACGTCAATTACGGGGAGAACTTAAGATCTATTCCTCGAGGATTTTCGAGCTAAAGACTCTATTTTTTACTTTCAAATTGAGATCCTATTTAAACTGAGATCATTTACTTTTGTCCTGAGTATAACTTATCTGCAAAGATCCAAATAAAAAATAAATACTAGATAGATCGTGTTTTTAAGTGTTGGTTAAAGTCTTTTTATTCAACTGCTTATATTGGTTTATGTGTTTGAGGATGGATCTGTTCACAGATCAATACAGCTTGTTGATATCTCTGTTGATACTTATCTCTCGTTTGGTGATCTCGATCATTGTTTTTTTGTTTTGATCGTTATAGATCTTATCTGCAACATGATCATAATTTAGATAAACAAAAAGCCACAGTAGTTAAGTCTATTGTGGCTTTATATTTTGTGGGATTATTCTTAATTAGAGCGGTTTTACTTGCCGATACAGAATGAACTAAAGATCTTACCTAGCAGGTCGTCAGAAGTAAATTTACCGGTTATTTCAGATAACGCCATCTGGCACATGCGTAGCTCTTCGGCGAGTAACTCGCCCGCTTGATACACTTCTAATTGTTCTTTACCTAGAAGTAAGTGGCTGCTTGCCAAGTCGAGTGCTTCTAAATGACGTCTACGAGCGATAAAGCCACCCTCAAGGTTACTTTGGTAACCCATCAATGATTTTAGGTGCTGCTTGAGATCGTCGACCCCTAAACCTGTCTTGGCTGAGATACGATAAACGCTATGACCTGCTTCAGTTGTGATAGCAAGATCTTCACCAGTAAGATCGGCTTTATTACGCACCACCGTCACACCTAAGTTGTTAGGTAGGCGATCGATAAAGTCTGGCCAGATTTCATGAGGATCAACCGCGGGAGTGGTGGTGCCATCGACCATAAACAGCACTCGATCGGCAGTTCTGATCTCATCCCACGCGCGTTCAATACCAATTTTTTCGACGGTATCGGCGGTATCGCGCAGGCCTGCGGTATCGATAATGTGCAGTGGCATACCGTCTAAATGGATATGTTCACGCAGTACATCACGAGTGGTACCGGCTATTTCGGTCACAATAGCCGATTCTTTACCTGCAAGGGCATTCAATAAGCTCGATTTGCCAGCATTAGGTCGACCCGCAATTACCACTTTCATACCTTCACGTATGATTGAACCTTGTTTTGCGCTGGCTTGAACACCATCAAGTTTACCGATAATACCATTTAAAGACGCGGCAATTTTACCATCAGAGAGAAAGTCGACCTCTTCATCAGGGAAATCAATTGCTGCCTCGACGTATAGACGCAGGTTGGTGACCTTTTCTACTAAATCATGTACCTGAGTAGAGAATTCACCCTGAAGTGAGTTTAGAGCGCTTTTGGCGGCTTGTTCGCTGGTGGCATCAATTAAGTCGGCAATGGCTTCGGCCTGAGTTAGGTCAAGCTTATCATTCATGAAAGCTTGTTCGCTGAATTCTCCTGGTTTCGCAATACGCAGGCCATCAACTTCCATAACACGTTTAATCAGCATATCGAGAACGATTTGACCGCCGTGCCCCTGAAGCTCGAGTACATCTTCACCGGTAAAGGAGTTTGGGCCTTTAAAGAATAGCGCGATACCTTGGTCGATAACTTCGCCGCTATCTTCTTTAAAGTCACAGTAATCGGCGTAGCGGGTCTTAGGAATATGCCCTAAAACAGCCATAGCAACATTACTCGCTAAGTCGCCAGATACGCGAATAATACCTACGCCACCACGTCCTGGAGCGGTCGCTTGTGCCACGATAGTATCTGTAGTCATTACTGTGTTTCCTAATCTAATTTCAGGTGTTTATAAAAATACGGCTTCTATATAGAAAGCAAAAAAGCGGTCAATACTCAGTATTAGACCGCTTTTTGTTAGTCGGAGCTAAAGGTTATTTTAACCCTTTTTTCTCCAGACCCGCATAGATAATTTTCTGCTGCGTAATCGCGACTAAGTTACCTACCAACCAGTATAGAACCAGACCCGCTGGGAACCATAGGAAGAATACGGTAAAGATTACTGGCATCCACTGCATCATCTTAACTTGCATTGGGTCCATCGTCGGTGCCATTGGCTGCATTTTCTGCATCACGAACATCGAGATACCCATTAGGATAGGTAGTACGTAGTATGGATCTTGTACTGACAAGTCAGTAATCCAAAGCATGAATGGCGCGTGACGCAATTCAACACTTTCTAGTAGTACCCAGTAAAGTGCGATGAAGATAGGCATCTGTAGCAAGATTGGTAGACAGCCACCCATAGGGTTCACTTTCTCTTTCTTGTACAGTTCCATCATAGCTTGACCCATCTTCTGACGGTCATCACCAAAACGCTCTTTCAGTTCAGCAAGCTTAGGCTGTAGATTGCGCATTTTCGCCATAGAGGTGTATTGCGCTTTAGTTAGCGGGTATAGCAAACCACGAACTGTTAGCGTAATTAAGATAATAGCAAAGCCCCAGTTACCAACGATTGAATGGAAGAACATCAATAGTTTGTAGATAGGTACTGCTAACCACCATAGGAAGCCATAGTCGACAACTAGGTTTAGCGATGGAGAAAGTACTGATAGTGCTTTTTGATCTTTAGGACCAACATAGAACTCAGACTTAATAACCTGTTCGCTACCGGGTGCAATATCATGTAGCTCGCCACGGAAACCAATATTAGCAAGACCATTCTTCATGCTAGAGAAGATAATGTTCTTTTCAGTTGCTGGTGGTACCCATGCTGATACGAAGTAATGTTGCAGCATAGCAACCCAGCCACCTAGTGTTGAATCATCTAGGTTTTTGTCAGCCATATCATCGAAGCTGTACTTTTCGTAACGAATATCATCTGTAGAGAAAGCACCACCAAGATAGGTTGGCATCATCATGCTGCTTTCGCTCTTCTTGATGCTGTGCTTGATCTGTCCATACATTTGAACTTGAAGCGAAGCATCAGAAGTGTTGTTTATTTTGTAATCAACGGCGATGTTGTACTTACCACGAGTGAAGACAAATGATTTTGTGTAAGTTACACCTTTGTCACTAACGTAAGTCAATGGCACGCTAAGTGTGTCTTGGCCGTCTGCCAATTTGTACTCACGTGAAGCGCTGTCAAAGTGAGCTCGACCTTTTACGCTACTGTCGATACCGTCACGACCAATAAGGCCACTTTGTGCGATATAATAGATATCGTTTGTCTGCTCTAGAAGAACAAACGGGTCATCTCCGTTTTCCTCAAGCTTATGAGAAAGTAGGGCAGAGTAAACAATATCACCGCCAACTGGATCAATTTTGATTTCTAGTTGGTCAGTAAATACGGTGATCAGTTCTTTAGATGCTGTTATAGCTTCAGGTACGGCTGAATCAGCATCAGGCACATCTGAACTGTGAGAGTCAGCAACTGTTGAAGCTGGAATTGAAGACTGTGTTTGAGCTGCTGCCACCGGTTGAGGCGCTTGATCTGCTTGCCACTGTTGCCACAGTAGGAAGCTGACAAACAGCAAACCGATCAGCAATATATTGCGTTGAGATTCCATAACCTATTTATCGCACCTATGTTTTTTGTTAGGGACGGGGTCTTCACCGCCCGGATGTAAAGGGTGACATCTTAATATGCGTTTCGCTGCAAACCAACACCCTTTCACAAAACCATGCAATCGAATTGCTTCGATTGCATAATGTGAGCACGTTGGATTGAACCTACAACGAGGCCCCAGCATGGGGCTTATGAGTAGTTGGTAACCACGAATAATCGTGGTTGCTAGCCATTGTAACGGCGACTGAGTTTTCGCCATAGCTTTTCTACTAAGTTTTTTAGTTCTGCGTTTTCCATATCAAGCACGCCATTTCTGACAAGCACAACGATATCCACAGCGGGTAGATCATGCTGGTGTAAACGGAAATTATCTCTAATTATGCGTTTAATACGGTTACGTTGGTTTGCTTTTTTGACATAACGCTTGGCAACCGTTAGTCCTAAACGAGGGTGTTGTTCAGAATTAGGAATTGCAAGTAAGGTTATTTCAGCGGAGGACGCTTTGATAGGTTTGGTAAATACAGATTTAAATTGCGCGGGAGTTAACAAACGTAACTCCCGCGTAAAGGTATAGCTAGTCACTTGCATTTCTACTTACGCAGAAAGACGAGCGCGACCTTTAGCACGGCGACGTGCGATGACCTTACGGCCACCTACAGTAGCCATACGAGCGCGGAAGCCGTGAGAACGCTTGCGCTTCAGGTTGCTAGGTTGAAAAGTACGTTTACTCATTATGGCAATCCGTCTTTGTTAGGTTAATAAACCTTAAACTCCAAAAAAGAGCTAAGGGCAAAAAAGAGGCCGAATTGTAATCACTTTAGTTATGCACGTCAACTAGGAATAAGCGCAAGTGATTAAATATTGCCATCTTTGAATATACTTCGATGCTTGGAGCCTACTAGAATATGTGGATAACTCTGTGAGTTACCACTACATGTTGTGGTTTAGTAGAACTGAAAACTGATCGAATGCCATCTATTATAGATCGATCTGGATCGCTTTATAAAGCTGGATTTGCAGCTTGGCTCATATTTCTTGATCGCAAGGGATCTTTTAAGATCGAGATCTTAATGGTTAGTTGATCTATCTGGGGAT